>NZ_NRDP01000010.1:0-12791 GCF_002878475.1 Dyella sp. AD56 | reverse complement strand
CGGCCACCGCCAGCAGCGAAGCGACGGCCGCGACGCCTGCGCCGGAAGCCAAGCCCGCCCGTCCCGCCCCGGCACCGCGCGCGGCTGCCAGTGGCACCTACACTGTCGAAAGCGGCCAGACGCTGTCTGCCATCGCGCATGAAACCGCGCCGGCCGGTGTGGACATGAACCAGATGCTGATCGCCCTGAAGACGTCCAATCCGGACGCCTTCTACCGCGACAACATCAACGCGCTGAAGAGCGGTGCAGTGCTCCGCGTCCCGTCCAAGGACGACGCGCAGGCCATGGCCGCCGCGGCCGCCCTGGCCGAAGTGCGTCGCCAGAACAGCGATTGGCGCTCCGGCGCCGCCCGTGTGCCAACCACCGTTGCCGATGCCGGTACGCGCGCGAACGCCTCGTCGGCGCCCGCTGCCACCGCCCCGACGGGTGATCATCTGGCCCTGGTTCCCGCCAAGGAAGGTTCGGACAACGCCGCCGGCCACGGTAGCAAGGGTGACAAGGCTGCCGCCCAGCAGGGCATGGCGGCGTTGCATCAGGATTTGCTGCGCAGCCAGGAGGCTCTGACCTCGCTGACCAAGCAGGGCGATGAGCTCAAGTCGCGTCTGAAAGACCTCGAAGACATCAACGGCAAGAACGAGCGCCTGTTGTCGCTCAAGGACTCCGAGATCGCCGACCTGCAGCACAAGCTTGCCGACGCCCGTAAGGTGGCTGGCCAGCCTGCCGTCGCGGCAACGGCCGCGATGGCGCCCGCCAAGGCCGCATCGGTCAAGGCGCCGGAAGCCGAAACGGTGGTTAAGGCCAACCAGCCGGCCGCCGCCGCAAGCGCGCCAGCGATGGCTGCGGCGGTGACGCCAGCTTCTGCTGCCAGCGCCCCGGCCCACGCCAGTTCGGCACCGGTGGCTGCTGCCAAGCCGGAAGCCGCGAAGCCGGCCGCCAAGCCTGCTGCGGCGAAGCCCGCACCGGTTGCCGAGGAAGAACCCTGGTACATGCAGACCTGGGCATGGGGCGCCGGTGCCGGCGTCATCCTGCTGGGCCTGCTGGCCGCCCTGCGTGGTCGCAGCCGCAAGGCCGCTGCTCCGGCAGCGGCAGTTGGTGCGTCCTCACTGGCCGACCGCTTCGGTACCGTGCCGCATGACGGTGTCGATGGCGTGGACCACGATCAGGACGAGCTGCTCGACCAGCTCGCCGAGCATCCGGACGACATTGGCCTGCATCTTGAGCTGGTCAGCCTCTACTACAGCCGTCGCGACGTTGACCATTTCGAGGCCGCAGCGGAAGCCATGCATGCCCACGTCACCGATCCGCAGCAGCCGGAATGGGTAGACGTGATGCACATGGGCGAAGACCTGGTGCCGGAGCATCCGTTGTTCGCCCACGCCGCGCCGCGTGCGCACGCCGAGGGCGGGCATGAGGCGTTGGACCAGTTTGACCTGGGCGCCTATGCCTCGGATCACGACGACGAGATGCCGCCCATCCCGACACCGTCGGTGCAGCACGCGCCGAAGGTCAGTGGCTATCACTTCGATTTCGACCTGACCCCGAAGCCGGCCCAGTCGTCTGCCCACACCACGGCGCCGACGGAGCACGAAGAAGAGCAACTGGAACACGACGCCCATGCGTCGACCTGGCGCTTTGCAGAGACGGAAGTCGATGAGGCGCACGAAGAAAAGCCGGTGGCTGCGCACAGTGCGGATCATGGCTTTACTCACGAGAGCGCCGACAGCGATCTGGGTCATGAGCTGAATCACGATCTCGGCGGGCACTTCACCGACGACCCGGTGGACACCAAGCTCGACCTGGCCCGAGCCTACCTCGACATGGGCGATCCGGATGGCGCGCAGGCCATGCTGGAGGAAGTTATCCACGAGGGCACGCAGATGCAGAAGGACGTGGCCAAGCGCCTGCTCGAAAGCATCCGCTGATACCCGCTTTCCAGTGACGCGATTACACGGGCCGGCTTTTGCCGGCCCGTGTGCGTTCGGGCCTGCTAACCTTTGCGCTTCTGTTGGCTGTTTTCCTGGATTTCATGCGCATCGCCCTGGGTATCGAATACGACGGCACCGAGTTCTCCGGCTGGCAACGGCTGACCCACGGGGAGACCGTGCAGGGTGCGGTGGAACGCGCGCTGTCGTTCGTCGCGGCGCATCCCGTGGAAGTTACCTGCGCGGGGCGGACGGATGCCGGCGTGCACGGACGTTGCCAGGTGGTGCATTTCGACACCGAGGTGCAGCGCGATATGCGCAGTTGGATATTGGGCGCCTGTTCCAATCTGCCGTCGACGGTTGCGGTGCTGTGGGCGCAACCGGTGGAGCCTGCCTTCCATGCGCGGTTCTCCGCGCGCAGCCGCCGTTATCGCTACCGCATCCTCAACCGCAAGGTGCGTGCGGCGCTGGACGCGCGCTACGTCACCTGGGAACGCCTGCCGCTGGACGCCGCGCGCATGCATGAAGCGGCGCAGGCATTGGTAGGTGAACACGACTTCAGTGCGTTTCGTGCCATGTCCTGCCAGGCCAAACACGCGCGACGCGAGGTGTTGGCCGTGAGCGTGCGTCGCGAGGACGAGCAGGTTATCGTCGAGATCGAGGCCAATGCCTTCCTTCACCACATGGTGCGCAACATCGTCGGTTCGCTCCTGCCGATCGGTCGCGGCGAGCAGCCGGTAACGTGGATGCATACGTTGCTGGAAGGACGAAACCGGGAGGTGGCCGGGCCAACGGCGCTCGCTTCAGGGCTGACCTTTCTCGGTCCGCGCTATGAAGCGCAATGGGGTCTGCCTGCCGAGGTAAGCCAATGACACGCATCAAGTGCTGCGGTATGACGCGTGTCGAGGATGCCTTGCTCGCCGCGCAGTTGGGTGCTGACGCTATCGGCGTGGTGCTGACAGCGCGCAGCAAGCGGCGTGTTTCGGTGCAACAGGCGCAAGCCATCGTGCGAGCCATGCCGCCGTTCGTCACCAGCGTCGTGTTGTTCATGGACGACGATGCAGGGTTCGTACGCGAAGCTATCGACGCGATCCAGCCGGATCTGGCGCAGTTCCACGGCGCTGAGCACGATGCATGGTGCGCGCAGTTCGGGCGCCGTTATCTCAAGGCTATTGCCATGGGCGAGGGTGCGTCTGCGCTGCCACGTCTGCGACAGTATCCCGGCGCATCGGGCCTGTTGCTGGATGGGCACGGCCTCGGCGAAGCCGGCGGCAGTGGCCAGGCCTTCGACTGGTCGCTGATGCCGCGTGACGTGGCGCAACCCTTGATCCTCGCTGGTGGCCTGACGCCAGACAATGTGGCGGAGGCCGTGCGCGTTGCGCGTCCCTGGGGCGTGGATGTCGCCAGTGGCATCGAGTCGGCGCCCGGTATCAAGGATTCGCGCAAGCTGGCGGATTTCATCCATGCCGTCCGCGAGGCGGATGCGTTGCTCCAGCAGAACGCGGCTCGCTGATAGCATCATCGTTCGTCGCTACCTCTGATCGCGATTTGCACGCGCGGCGCCGTGCGTGTTTTCCACAGCAGATGTGGATGCACACCGTAAAAGCCTGTGGATAGGTGTCCTATCTGCCTGATGCAAAAGACATCGCGACGCGTTGATGCGCAAATGTTCAACGTCACCGCACATGGGCGTGATTCGTGGGCACGTGCCCTGTCCGCATTAGCGCAGATCGACACAGCAAGCACTCCATGTTTTCCACAGCGAATGTGGACGCACACTGGGAAACGCTGTGGATAGGTGTCCTATCTGCCTGATGTGAAAGACATCGCGACGCGTTGATGCGCAATTGCGCAGTGAGTGCTGTCGCGTGCGGTGTGTTCCTTTCGATGAGTGACGTATTCGCGCGAGCGTTCCCCGCGAGCGAAGGATGCTGATCGGCTTGGCAATCCATCACGTTTTCCACAGCGATTGTGGATGCACGCTGGAAAACGCTGTGGATAGGTGTCCTATCTGCCTGATGCACAAGACATCGCAACGCATTGATGCGTCATTGCGCACTTCACGCGATGGTAGGCGCGTTGCGCCTTCAGGTTGCGTGTAAATCGCGGCGTAGCCGATCCTCGAATGCCGCCTTCAACCAGGCCGCGAGAGGCTCGGCCCTGACATCGGAGATGCGAGCGGGCGTCGCCAATATCCATTGCGCGCGAATGTCCTGAAACCCCCAGGGCGCCACAAGGCGACCTGAGGCCAGATCGTCGGCGACCAGCGGCTCGGGAGCGATGGCGACGCCACGGCCGGCCACGGCAGCTTCGATCATGTGGTAGAGGTGCGGATAGCCCTGTCCGGGCTTCAACCGCTTGGCCGGCAAGTGCATGCTCTCGGCCCAGCTTGGCCATGCGTCGGGCCGCGAGAGCGTGTGCAGCAGCGCCTGATCGTTGAGCGCCTGCGGGCGGCTACGCACCAGGCGATGTGCCTTGGCGAACGCGGGACTGGCGACAGGGCCAATGCGTTCGTTGGCCAGCGGGTGCACTCGCCAGCCCGGCGGCCACGGCGGCTCGCCGGCCATCACTGCGGCGTCGAGCCCGGCGAGCGATTCGTCAAACGCGGTCTCCTGCGGTCGCAGATGCAGATCCAGCTCCGGCATCTCGGCCATCAGGTGCTCCAACCGGGGAATCATCCAGCGGGCAAGCAGGCTGACCGGGCAGCCCAGCACAAAGGGCATGTGGGCGGTGCCCGTGCGCAGTTCTTCGCAGGTATCCCGCAACTGGGTGAACGCTATGGTGCTGGTGTCGCGCAGGCGCTGCCCCGCGGGGGTGAGCACCAGGCCGCGCCCCTGGCGCTGGAAGAGCGCGGTGCGCAGATCTTCCTCCAGGCCGCGAATATGCCGACTGACAGCGCCGTGGGTGACGTGCAACTCGGTGGCGGCGCGGCTCACGCTGCCGAGGCGGGCGGCGGCCTCGAAAGCGAGCAGGGCATTCAGCGAGGGCAGCGCTCGGGCCATGGTATGTGTGAGTTTTCCTGACGGATGCCGGCCATGATATCGCTTTTTGCAGCCAGCGCTTTGGGGTACGTTGAGCGCCACCTTTTGTGACTTTCACGACGCACTCATGAGCAAGATCGACTTCAGCGCCTACCCCGACGAACACGGCCGCTTTGGCAACTACGGCGGCAGCTATGTGGCCGAAACCCTGATGGCGCCGCTGGCCGAGCTGACCGAGGCCTACCTGCGCCTGCGGCAGGATCCCGAGTTCATCGCCGAACTGGATCGCGACCTGAAGTACTACGTGGGCCGTCCCAGCCCGGTGTACTACGCCGAGCGACTCAGCCAGCACGTGGGTGGCGCGCGCATCCTGCTCAAGCGCGAGGATCTGAATCACACCGGCGCTCACAAGATCAACAACACCATTGGCCAGGCGCTGGTCGCCCGCCGCATGGGCAAGCCGCGCATCATTGCGGAAACGGGCGCGGGCCAGCACGGTGTGGCCAGCGCCACCGTAGCGGCGCGCTTTGGCCTCAAGTGCGTGGTGTACATGGGCGCGGTGGACATCGAGCGCCAGAAGATCAACGTTTACCGCATGAAGCTGCTCGGCGCGGAGGTGGTGCCCGTCACTTCCGGTTCGAAGACGCTCAAGGACGCGCTGAACGAAGCCATGCGCGACTGGGTCACCAACGTGGCCGACACCTTCTACATCATCGGCACCGTGGCCGGCCCGCATCCGTATCCGCTGATGGTGCGTGACTTCAACGCCATCGTGGGCCGTGAAGCACGCGAACAGGTGCAGGAACAGTTCGGTCGCCTGCCGGATGTGATCACCGCTTGCGTGGGTGGCGGCTCCAATGCGATCGGCTTGTTCCATGCCTTCCTCAACGACGACGGCGTACGCATGGTCGGCGCTGAAGCGGCGGGCGAGGGCATTGCCACCGGGCATCATGCGGCGTCGCTGGCTGCAGGTCGCCCTGGCGTACTGCACGGCAACCGTACCTATGTGCTGTGCGACGACAACGGGCAGATCACCGAAACGCACTCCGTTTCCGCCGGGCTCGACTACCCGGGCGTGGGGCCCGAACACGCGTTCCTGAAGGACGCTGGTCGCGCCGAATACGTGGGCGTGACCGACGACGAAGCGCTGGAAGCATTTCATCTGTTGGCGCGCACCGAAGGCATCCTTGCCGCGCTGGAGTCCAGCCACGCGGTGGCGCAGGCGATCAAGCTGGCGCGCGAATACCCGAAGGATGGAGTCGTGCTGTGCAACCTGTCCGGTCGCGGCGACAAGGACGTGCATACCATTGCTGCCCGCGAAGGAGTGCAGGTATGAGCCGCATCGATCGCCGTTTTGCCAAGTTGAAGAGTGAAGGCCGCACCGGCCTCATTCCGTTCGTGACGGCCGGTGATCCGTCGCCGCAACACGCCGTGGCGCTGATGCACGCGCTGGTGGATGCGGGCGCCGACGTGATCGAACTGGGCGTGCCGTTCTCCGACCCCATGGCGGACGGCCCCGTGATCCAGCACGCGAGTGAGCGCGCCATCGCCAAGGGAGTAGGCCTCGGTGATGTGCTTGGCTGGGTTGCGCAGTTCCGACAATGCGATGCGGATACCCCGATCGTGCTGATGGGCTACCTGAATCCGGTGGAGATCCACGGCTATCAGCGTTTCGCCGCCGAGGCTGTCGAAGCCGGCGTGGACGGCGTGCTGGTGGTGGATTGCCCGCTGGAGGAATCGGCCGTGCTGGAGCCGCTGCGCCAGGCCGGCCTGCAACAGATCCTGCTGGCTGCGCCCACTACCGCACCCCAGCGTATGGTGCAGTTGTGCGGGTCGGCGAGGGGTTTCCTGTACTATGTCTCGTTCGCCGGCATCACGGGCGCGGCGCGATTGAGCACCAGCGACATCGCCACCCGCGTCGCGGATATCCGGTCGAAATCGAAAGCGCCGGTGGCCGTAGGCTTCGGTGTGCGCGATGCGCAGTCGGCGAAGGCCATTGCCGGCTTTGCGGATGCGGTGGTGATCGGCAGTGCGCTGGTAGAGCGTCTGGCCGGCGCAGAAGGCGTCGATGACGTCACCGCGCGGGCCAAGGATTTCCTGGCGCCCATCCGTGCCGCGCTGGATGCGCATTGAGAACACGCTGCGTTCATGACGCGGCGTCGCGTCATGAACGTTTGAGGTGTTGCGATGAACTGGCTCCAGAAAATCATGACTCCCCGTGCCCGCACGGAAGCCGCCGGCACCGCCGGCAAGGGCAAGGTGCCGGAAGGCGTGTGGGAGAAGTGCAACGGCTGTGGCACGGTGCTCTACCGTCCGGAGCTGGAGCGCAACCTGATGGTCTGCCCCAAGTGCGGACATCACCACGCCATCGATGCGCGTGCGCGTCTGGACGCACTGCTGGACCCGGGTTCGACGCAGGAGCTGTGGGCCGGCATGGAGCCGATCGACCCGCTCAAGTTCCGCGATTCCAAGAAGTACCGCGACCGCGTCATAGCGGCGCAGAAATCCACCGGCGAGAAGGACGCGCTGCTCGCGATGAGCGGTCGCCTCAAGGGTCATCCGCTGATGGCGGTGGCCTTCGAGTTCTCGTTTATGGCCGGCTCGATGGGCTCGGTGGTGGGCGAGAAGTTCACCCGCGCCGCCGAGCGTGCATTGGCCGATCGCAGCGCGCTGGTGTGCTTCTCAGCCTCTGGCGGCGCGCGCATGCAGGAGTCGCTGTTCTCGTTGATGCAGATGGCCAAGACCTCGGCGGCACTGGCGCGTCTGCGTGATGCCGGCGTGCCGTACATCAGCGTGCTCACGGACCCGACGACGGGTGGCGTGACGGCGAGCCTGGGCATGCTGGGCGACATCAATGTTGCCGAGCCGAAGGCGCTGATCGGTTTCGCCGGCCCGCGCGTGATTGCGCAGACTGTGCGCGAAACACTTCCCGAAGGCTTCCAGCGCTCGGAATTCCTGCTTGAGCACGGCGCCGTGGACATGATCGTCGACCGTCGCGAGATGCGTGACAAGCTGGCGGATCTGCTCGGCATCCTGATGAAGGCGCCGCGCGTCGCGTAATCGGCGGGCAACCTTCGTGTGCAGAAAACAGCGCCTTCGGGCGCTGTTTTTTTATGTGCGGGTTTTCCACAGCGAGTGTGGATGTACGTGGGAGAAGCTTGTGGATAGGTGGGCTATGTCACTGACATCAAAGAAGTCGTGACGTGTTGATGCGCAAATAGGCAGCAAGCGCTGAAGCCGTGCCGTGCGCAAGTGCGCTACCGTCGATGGGAGGGCCCATCATGTTTTCCACAGCACATGTTGACTCCATCGGCATAAGCCTGTGGAAAACCGCATCGAGCGCCTTTATCAACAACCACTTGCCACACCGTGACTACTTTTTAAGCACCGGGCGAGTGTTTTCCACAGCGATTGTGGATGTCGGTAGAGCAAAGCTGTGGAAAAGCATGGCAACTACTTGCTGCATAAGGTGTTCGCGACACCGTGGTCAAGAACTGAGCAGCATCGGGCGTTACGGGCGGGCAGCGTTTTCCACAGCGGATGTGGATGCGTGCAGGAAAAGCCTGTGGATAGGTGACCTATCTTGCTGATAGCAAAGCGATGACGACGCATTGGTGCGCAAATGCGCAGCGCCGCGTACATCGTGATGTTGCGTTGTGCCCGCTCAGGTCAGCAGCGAGTGGAGCGGTAGCAGCCACAGCGACAGCCCACCCAGCGCGCTGCCGATGGCCGTAGCGGCGATGACATCGCTCGGATAATGCAGCCCGAGGATCACGCGCGATGCACCCACCAGCGCGGTGAAGGTCAGCAGCAGCGGCGCCAACAACGGATACCAGGCGAGCGCGACAACGGTGAAGCTCACTGCCTGCAGCGTGTGGCCGGAGGGAAAGCTGAATTCATCCAGTGGCGGCACGTGTGCTATCACGCCGGGGCAGGCGCGGAAGGGGCGCGGGCGTCGCGTCCAGCGCTTGAGCAGGCGATAGAGCAGCAGGGCAGTCAGGCCGGTGATGGCCATCTGCGCGGCGGCCAGCAAACCACGACGCCCATCGACCAGGGCGAGGACTGCCATCAGCGAATACCAGAACACGCCGTCACCCAATCGGCTGATGACGCCGAAGAAGACGCCAACGGCGCGGCGTGTGCCCCAGCGATTGGCGGCGACACACATGCGACGGTCAATGGCGAAACGAGGGCTGGCGGGTAACTCAGGCGTGTGCAGCGGAGGCATGGTGCTCATGCGCGTTCTCCTTGGCCAATTCACACAGCAGGTTTTCGAACTCGTTGATGACAGCGTCGGGTGAAAGGTGGGCAATGCCCGCGTGTGCGGCGCGCCCCATGTGACGGATCAGGCTGGCGTTGGAAGCGAGCATTACGGCGGACTCGATGAAACCCTTCTCGTTGCCGACGTCGATGCGGTAGCCGTTGCGGCCCGTGTGCAGGTGCTCGCGTGCTGCGCCTTCTTCATAGGCGACCACCGGCAGGCCAGAAGCCAGCGCTTCGAGGATCACGTTGCCGAACGTTTCGCTGAGGCTGGGGAACGGGAACAGATCGGCGCTGGCATAGTGCTGGGCCAGATTCTCGCCGCGCTGCATCCCGGCAAAGATGAAATCGGGATTGGCTTCCTGTAGCGCGGCGCGTGCCGGGCCATCGCCGACCCACACATAACGTGCCTTGGGCACCTGTTGCTGGATCGCGCGGAATGCACGCACGGCAAGGGCCAGGTTTTTTTCGGCCGCAATGCGGCCCACATAAAGGACCACTGGTGTATTGCCATCAACTCCCCACGCCGCGCGCAACTCGGTATTGCGATGGCTGGGGTGGAACAGTCGCGTGTCGACGGCGCGACGCAGCAGCCGGGCGGTATCTACGCCCAGTGCGGTCAGCTCGCTTGCCAAGGCATCGGTCGGCACCAGCGTGGCTTTCGCACGGCGATGGAAGTTGCGCAGATAGTTGCGCACGACCGGCGTGAGAAAGCCCACGCCATAATGATCGGCGTAGGCGTCGAAGCGGGTGTGGAAGCCGGTAGCGGTCGGGATGCCCAGGCGCTTGGCTGCGCGTACGGCAGACCAGCCGAGTGGGCCTTCCGTCGCGACGTAGATCGCGTCGGGGCGCAGCCGAGTCCAGCGTTCGCGTAGCGTGCCGCCGGCGGGCAATCCGAAACGAAGGCCCGGGTAGCGGGGCAGCGACGCACCGCGTACTTCGAGGGTGGCGATGCCGGGCTCGTCTTTGAAGGGCTGTTGCTGGCGGGGACGGATCAGGTCGACCGTGTGCCCCTGCGATGCGAGGCCGGCGGCGAGGCTGTGCACGGTCAGTGCCACGCCGTTGATTTCGGGTGGATAGGTTTCGCTGACGATGCCGATGCGCACTTGAACATACCGTTGGCTGGCCCTGTGCAGATTCCTCTCTGGGCGTTGCCGGGGCGTGGCGTGTGTATGACGCCAGCGTGACGGCGGCAACGGGTCATGGCGCACCATGACGCGTGCCATGCGGTTTCACGGGTACACTCCGGGGACTTGTCACCGTGGAGGCATGTCGATGAAACGCTTTTTGCTTGCAGTTGCGCTCGCCGGCCTGGCTGGCGCGGTTGTTGCCGCCGATGCGCCGGGGCTTCCGGTGACCAAGGCGACGGCGGGTGCCGAGGTTTACATCATTTCGCCCAAGGATGGCGCCGTCGTCGGCCCGGAAGTCACCGTGCAGTTTGGCCTCAAGGGCATGGGCGTGGCCCCGGCCGGCGTGAAGAAGGAAGGCACGGGTCACCATCACCTGCTGGTGGACGTAAAGGACTTGCCTGCCGCCGGACAGCCGATCCCCAAGGACGAGCAGCACCTGCACTTCGGCAACGGCCAGACCGAAACCACTCTGAAACTGGCGCCGGGCAAGCACACCCTGCAGCTTGAACTGGCGGACGAGAACCACATCCCGTTCGACCCAGCCATTGTTTCCAAGCCGATCACCATCACGGTGAAGTAAGGCAGCAGGGCTTCCTGCACTTGGCACACCGCCGGGCGCCATACGTCCGGCGGGTTGGCACGGGAGCGCCTTCCGTGCCTCACGCTGACCCTGGTGCGGGCGGGTCGGGCGCACGTCGCGGCCTTCGGTCGGTTCTTTGCGCCGTATCGGCTAAAATTCCGGTCTTCTTTCGCTCCAGTCCAGGCAGACCATGACCGCCCGCACCCGTTTCGCCCCCAGTCCCACCGGTTTCCTGCATATCGGCGGCGCCCGTACGGCGTTGTATTGCTGGTTGGAGGCGCGTCGTCGCGGTGGTGAATTCGTGCTGCGCATCGAGGACACCGACCGCGAGCGCTCCACCGAAGAGGCCGTGCAGGCCATCCTCGACGGCATGAGCTGGCTGGGTCTGCGCCACGACGAAGGCCCGATCTACCAGACCGCGCGTCTGGAGCGCTACAAGCAGGTGGCCGACGAGCTGCTCAAGGCCGGCCTGGCGTACTACGCGTACGAGTCGAAGGACGAGATCGAAGCCATGCGCGAGGCCGCCTATGCCAAGGGTGAGAAGCCTCGTTACAACGGCTACTACCGCGACCGCAACGAGCCCTACCGCGACGATCCGAACCGCGTCATGCGCTTCAAGAACCCGCAGGAAGGCTCGGTAGTGTTCGAGGACAAGGTGAAGGGCCGCATCGAGTGGGCCAACGCCGAGCTCGACGACCTGGTGATCTTCCGTTCCGATGGCTGGCCGACCTATAACTTCGCCGTGGTGGTCGACGACATCGACATGGGCATCACCGAAGTGATCCGTGGCGACGACCATGTGAACAACACGCCGCGCCAGATCAACATCTACAAGGCACTCGGCAAGCCCGTGCCGGAGTTCGCGCATCTGCCGATGATCCTCGGCCCCGACGGCCAAAAGCTCAGCAAGCGTCACGGCGCGGTAAGCGTGATGCAGTACCGCGATGACGGCTTCCTGCCGCACGCGCTACTCAACTACCTCGTGCGTTTGGGCTGGTCGCATGGTGACCAGGAAATCTTCTCCGAAGAAGAGATGATCCGCCTGTTCGACGTGGCCGACGTCAACAAAGCCGCCTCGCGCTTTGACGTCACCAAACTCTCGTGGCTCAACCAGCACTACCTGAAGACCGAAGATCCCGCGTCCATCGCGCCGGAATTCGAATGGCACCTCACGCAGGCAGGCATCGACTTCAGCAAGGGCCCCAACCCAGCCGACGTCATCGTGGCGTTGCGCGATCGCGTGCAGACGCTGAAGGAAATGGCCGAGCGCGCGAAGATCTGGTACGGCCCGATCGTCGAGTGGGATGAAAAGGCCGTGACCAAGCACCTTCAGAACGACGGCGCTGTCGCCGTGCTCGAAGCGGCGAAGGGGCTGTTGGTCGACGTTGAGTGGAAGCCGGAACCAATCCATGGCGTGATCGAGCAGGTCGCGGCCAAGCTGGAATTGGGTATGGGCAAGATTGCTCAGCCGTTACGTGTGGCGATGACGGGCACGCAGGTGTCGCCGTCGATTGATCACACGATTTATCTCGCGGGGCGTGAGGTGGCGCTTAAGCGTATTGATGATGCGGTGGCGCGGGCGAAGGGTTGACGCGTTTTCGCTTGTCGTTTCGGCGTATTTCGCCGGACCATGCTTTTCTCCCTCTCCCCTTTGGGGAGAGGGTTGGGGAGAGGGGTCACTCTTGCCTTGCCGCTTCAAAAGCGCCGTCACCCCTGCGCAGGCAGGGGTCCAGTGACCTTGCTTTCGGTTGTCGCGTAGTCGCGATCTGGCTCGCCTGCGGCGGGCTTTCGACCTCCTACCGGAGGCCGAGTCACTTTTCTTTGCATGCCCAAAGAAAAGTAACCCAAAGAAAGGGCACCCCCACTTGGCGCTGGCCGGTGAAGCCGGCCAGTTCGTGAGGGGCGGCCGGGCTTTTCG